>NZ_CP013748.1 GCF_001484605.1 Pseudarthrobacter sulfonivorans
CGGTCTCAGTTCGGATTGGGGTCTGCAACTCGACCCCATGAAGTCGGAGTCGCTAGTAATCGCAGATCAGCAACGCTGCGGTGAATACGTTCCCGGGCCTTGTACACACCGCCCGTCAAGTCACGAAAGTTGGTAACACCCGAAGCCGGTGGCCTAACCCCTTGTGGGAGGGAGCTGTCGAAGGTGGGACTGGCGATTGGGACTAAGTCGTAACAAGGTAGCCGTACCGGAAGGTGCGGCTGGATCACCTCCTTTCTAAGGAGCACCTACAGATTGTTCATGCCATGTATGTGGTGTGGGGGTTTGTCAGGAGTATATGCCCGTTGCGCAGACGTTTGTTCTGCGGCGGGTGCTCAAGGGTGGAATATCAACGAATAGCGGCCGCTTGTTTCTTTCCTTGCCCAGTACGGATTCCCTCTTGGGGGTGTCCTGGAACGGTGTGGGTTGGGGGTGGGTGGTTTAGTGTTTGGCACACTGTTGGGTCCTGAGGCAACAGGGCCGGGGGATGGGGTTGCAGCTTACGGGTTGCGGTGTCGTCTGTCGGGTTTGTTTGTTTCTGGTTTCCTGGCTGCATCGATCACACGGTTGACCCTTTTGGGGTTGTGTGTGGGGTGTGTGGTACGGGGTTGTTGTTTGAGAACTACATAGTGGACGCGAGCATCTTTTATAAGAAGCAATTTCCAAGAATTATGAACCTGGATCTGTCCGCACTCTTTTGGGGTGTGGGTGGTTTTCATGGTTCTCTCGAAAATTAGCGTTTTTGATCTTTTGTGGTCAAGTTTTTAAGAGCACACGGTGGATGCCTTGGCATTAGGAGCCGAAGAAGGACGTAGGAATCTGCGATAAGCCTGGGGGAGTCGATAACCGGACTGTGATCCCAGGGTGTCCGAATGGGGAAACCCCGCCAGGGGCGCGAGCTGCCTGGTGACCCGCATCTGAACACATAGGGTGCGTGGAGGGAACGCGGGGAAGTGAAACATCTCAGTACCCGCAGGAAGAGAAAACAATAGTGATTCCGTCAGTAGTGGCGAGCGAACGCGGATCAGGCTAAACCGTTCCATGTGTGATAGCCGGCGGGCGTTGCATGGTCGGGGTTGTGGGACTTTCCATACCAGTTCTGCCGGACTGGTGAGGTGTGATGTGCAGGCATAGGTGAACGGTCTTGAAAGGCCGGCCAGAGAGGGTGTGAGCCCCGTAACCGAAATGTTTTGTGCCGCCTGGAGAGTATCCCAAGTAGCACGGGGCCCGAGAAATCCCGTGTGAATCTGTCAGGACCACCTGATAAGCCTAAATACTCCCTAATGACCGATAGCGGACCAGTACCGTGAGGGAAAGGTGAAAAGTACCCCGGGAGGGGAGTGAAACAGTACCTGAAACCGTGTGCTTACAATCCGTCGGAGCAACCTTGTAGTTGTGACGGCGTGCCTTTTGAAGAATGAGCCTGCGAGTTAGTGTTACGTCGCGAGGTTAACCCGTGTGGGGAAGCCGTAGCGAAAGCGAGTCTGAATAGGGCGTTGCAGTGGCGTGATCTAGACCCGAAGCGAAGTGATCTACCCATGGCCAGGTTGAAGCGACGGTAAGACGTCGTGGAGGACCGAACCCACTTCAGTTGAAAATGGAGGGGATGAGCTGTGGGTAGGGGTGAAAGGCCAATCAAACTTCGTGATAGCTGGTTCTCCCCGAAATGCATTTAGGTGCAGCGTTGCGTGTTTCTTGCTGGAGGTAGAGCTACTGGATGGCTAATGGGCCCTACAAGGTTACTGACGTCAGCCAAACTCCGAATGCCGGTAAGTGAGAGCGCAGCAGTGAGACTGTGGGGGATAAGCTTCATAGTCGAGAGGGAAACAGCCCAGACCACCAACTAAGGCCCCTAAGCGTGTGCTAAGTGGGAAAGGATGTGGAGTTGCGAAGACAACCAGGAGGTTGGCTTAGAAGCAGCCATCCTTAAAAGAGTGCGTAATAGCTCACTGGTCAAGTGATTCCGCGCCGACAATGTAGCGGGGCTCAAGTACACCGCCGAAGTTGTGGATTTCAGATATTAGCTAAGCCGCCCCTTGTGGGTTGGTTCAGGCGTCTGGAGTGGTAGGGGAGCGTCGTGTGGGCAGTGAAGTCGCGGTGTAAACCAGCGGTGGAGCCTACACGAGTGAGAATGCAGGCATGAGTAGCGAAAGACGGGTGAGAAACCCGTCCGCCGAATGATCAAGGGTTCCAGGGTCAAGCTAATCTGCCCTGGGTAAGTCGGGACCTAAGGCGAGGCCGACAGGCGTAGTCGATGGACAACGGGTTGATATTCCCGTACCGGCGAAAAACCGTCCATGTTGAACAGGGGATACTAACCGCCCGATACCTGCCCGCCCACCCTTCGGGGTGATGTGGGTTTTGGTGGAGCGCGGGACCTGATCCTGGGAGGCAAGCGTATTAACAGGTGTGACGCAGGAAGGTAGCCAAGCCGGGCGATGGTTGTCCCGGTCTAAGGATGTAGGGCGAACGGTAGGCAAATCCGCCGTTCATGATGCCTGAGATCTGATGGGACCCCCTCACGGGGGGATTTGGTGATCCTATGCTGCCGAGAAAAGCATCGACGCGAGGTTTTAGCCGCCCGTACCCCAAACCGACACAGGTGATCAGGTAGAGAATACTAAGGCGATCGAGAGAATTATGGTTAAGGAACTCGGCAAAATGCCCCCGTAACTTCGGGAGAAGGGGGGCCCCAACCTTGAACACCACTTGCTGGTGGGAGGGGATCGGGGCCGCAGAGACCAGGGGGAAGCGACTGTTTACTAAAAACACAGGTCCGTGCGAAGTCGCAAGACGATGTATACGGACTGACTCCTGCCCGGTGCTGGAAGGTTAAGAGGACCGGTTAGCCTTACGGCGAAGCTGAGAATTCAAGCCCCAGTAAACGGCGGTGGTAACTATAACCATCCTAAGGTAGCGAAATTCCTTGTCGGGTAAGTTCCGACCTGCACGAATGGAGTAACGACTTCCCCGCTGTCTCAACCATAAACTCGGCGAAATTGCAGTACGAGTAAAGATGCTCGTTACGCGCAGCAGGACGGAAAGACCCCGAGACCTTTACTATAGTTTGGTATTGGTGTTCGGAGTGGCTTGTGTAGGATAGGTGGGAGACGTTGAAGCCCGGACGCCAGTTCGGGTGGAGTCATCGTTGAAATACCACTCTGGTCACTTTGGACATCTAACTTCGGCCCGTAATCCGGGTCAGGGACAGTGCCTGATGGGTAGTTTAACTGGGGCGGTTGCCTCCTAAAAAGTAACGGAGGCGCCCAAAGGTTCCCTCAGCCTGGTTGGCAATCAGGTGTCGAGTGTAAGTGCACAAGGGAGCTTGACTGTGAGAGAGACATCTCGAGCAGGGACGAAAGTCGGGACTAGTGATCCGGCGGTACATTGTGGAATGGCCGTCGCTCAACGGATAAAAGGTACCTCGGGGATAACAGGCTGATCTTGCCCAAGAGTCCATATCGACGGCATGGTTTGGCACCTCGATGTCGGCTCGTCGCATCCTGGGGCTGGAGTAGGTCCCAAGGGTTGGGCTGTTCGCCCATTAAAGCGGTACGCGAGCTGGGTTTAGAACGTCGTGAGACAGTTCGGTCCCTATCCGCTGCGCGCGCAGGAAATTTGAGAAGGGCTGTCCTTAGTACGAGAGGACCGGGACGGACGAACCTCTGGTGTGTCAGTTGTACTGCCAAGTGCACCGCTGATTAGCTACGTTCGGATGGGATAACCGCTGAAAGCATCTAAGCGGGAAGCTCGCTTCGAGATGAGATTTCCATACACCTTGTGTGTGAGAGGCCCCCAGCCAGACCACTGGGTTGATAGGCCGGATGTGGAAGCGAGGACTAACGACTCGTGAAGCTGACCGGTACTAATAGGCCGATAACTTACACCACACACCACTGCAAACCTATTCAAAAGAGGTTTGCACCAACGGGTGGTAAAAAGATAACAAGACTGCTTGCGTCCACTATGTGGTTCCCAAACAACAAACCCGACACGGGCACGTTGCAGGGAACAAAAAACACAACACAATAACAACACCACACCTGCAACCAAAAGTTGCAGAAAGCATGTTGTAACCAGATTTCCCACACACCCCCTTTCGGGTGTGACGGGTCGAAGGGTTACGGCGGTCATAGCGTGGGGGAAACGCCCGGTCCCATTCCGAACCCGGAAGCTAAGACCCACAGCGCCGATGGTACTGCACCCGGGAGGGTGTGGGAGAGTAGGTCACCGCCGGAACATCATTACGGTCGAGAGCCCCCCAACCACCAGGTTGGGGGGCTCTCCCACTTTAACCACCCACACCACAAACACGCAGCCCGGGACGCTCTCTCACTTAATGCAGCGAAAACCCGGACCCTCCTGCAGTGAATTTGGACACCCGCACCCACCACCCGCAGCAATGTCGCATCCGCGTGGTCAGCTTCATGTCCGCGTTCCAGCCCGAACCCAACAAGGTCGTATCGTACGGGCCGACTTTCCCTCGGCCGGATGTAGAAAGAGCGCTCCTCCGGCAGTATCAACGCAACTTAGAAATGACCGGTGGTGGCATGTTGGTTTGCCCGCTGGCGTACACCGGAGGCCGACCGGCTCCGATCTACCAGTAGGCCGGCGAGGTGCCGTCGGTCAGCTTGCCGGGTCGTACAGGAACTGCCGGACCTCTTGCGAGCAGCGGCAGGCGACGGCGATCTTCGCGGCCCATTCAAGTGCCGCCTCCCGCGAGGGCAGCTCGAGAACGGTGTAGCCGCCGTTGGGCACCTTGTGGCCTGGGTACGTGCCCTCGGTGACGGTGCCGTCACCGGCCACGAGTACCGGGTCTACGTCCTCATCGGTCCCGCCGCCGAAGACGTACACACCCGCCGCCTTGGCCTCGTCGATGACGGCATGCGAGGCTTCGACTACCGCCTCGAAGTCCTCCTCGGGGACCACCATGGCCTCACCGGGGAACGAGATCAGGTACTTCGTCATTCGAGGACTCCTCTGCTCCGGCGGCGCCATCCGACGGGCTCTTCTCTGCGGCACCGCTCTGGTGCCCAGACTGATTATGGCTCTGGCGCCCGACATATGGTCAAGGTATGCGTCGCGGTCGACCCGCTGAAACTGCTCGAGCGGTACCGTCTGGGAGCACGTTCTAAAGCCCGCGCCCGCGAAGAAGGGCGAGGTTACGATCCGCTGCACCGGTGCATCGACTGCGGGCGCGTGTGGCGACACACCAGGCGTGGCGACCAGTACGTCACCGTCGTCATCGACCTCACCCGATCCGTGAGGGAACCGGCCCCGCGCGCCTGCTCGACATGGTAGACGGCCGCTCCAAACAGGCGTTCAAGGACTGGCTGGCCGAGCGACCCACGGCTTGGCGCGAAACCGTGGAGGCGGTCGCGGTCCTGGATCCCTTCCACGTGGCGCGCCTGGCCGGCAAGGCGCTCGATGAGTGCCGGCGTCGGGGCCAGCAGGCCATCCATGGCCACCGCGGCCGTACCGGTCTGTAGAGGGCACGTCAAACGAATAGGCAACTCTGCCCGGAAGCATCGATTCCTGTGCCCACCATAAGGTGGCTGCATGACGGATGCAGAGGTCGAGACCGCGTACTCAAAGAGAGCCGCCGAGTACACTGCCAGATTTGGGTCGGTCGAGTCCTCTCATCCAGCTGACCGGAAGCTCGTAGCTGACTGGGTCGCACCTCTGGTGGGGCCAGTGCTGGATGTGGGATGCGGGCCCGGCCATTGGACCAAGTTCCTCGCGGACCAAGGGGCGGCGGTCGAAGGAATCGATTTGGTGCCGGCGTTCATCAAGCAAGCAGAAGCATCCTTCCCCGGCATCCCATTCCGCGTAGCCTCCCTCACGAGTCTCGGCGTTCCCGAAGGATATGCATCAGGCATCCTGGCCTGGTACTCGCTGATCCACTTTGAACCCGACCAGGTTCCCTCCGCTCTCCGGGAACTGGCACGGCGCCTGACTCCAGGCGGACTTCTCCTGCTAGGTCTGTTTGAAGGAGACGAAATCACGAGATTTCCACATGCGGTGACGCCTGCGTACTCCTGGCCCGTGGGAGACCTCAGCAGGATCCTTAGTGCAGCCGGCTTCGAAACCACCTCCCATCAGCGACGAACTGATCCTGGTCATCGGCCGCACGCCGCTATCAGTGCACGCCTGAGCCATTCATAAGAGACAGCAACAGGAGGAATGCAGGCAGGCGAAAGGTAAACCGAAACTACAACAAGGCTTGGGCTGACCTGTAACCGGAAAGGCGACGGCCTGGGTTGAATCGGCCGTGGGCCAAATCCTCGCGTGATGTGATCCAGTCAACAGAAACCCGTTCTGGCCGAATACTGCACCGGGACTCCGGTGAGCCCCTCAGATTCCCCGCCACGACGCGGATCCTGGGGGCATAGGACCCCTTGTGGGGGTGGATTTGCGGTGGGGGTTGGGTGGGTGTATTGTTTTCTAAGTCGCCGCGAGGGGAACAGCGAAGAGCTGGTTACCGCGGGCGGCCAAACCCCCTAATTCAAGACCAAATGTTGGTTGTTCTTTTGAGCGCCTTTGTTTGGTGGGGATGTGTTTTCTGCTGGTGCGGGTCCTGGAATATGGATTTGCATCGGGGCGGGAAACCGGGTAAGTTTGAAAAGTTGCTCCGGAGCGATCCACGGCCGATTGTATGGTTGTGGTGGTGCCGGGTGTGTCTGTTGTTTGAGAACTCAATAGTGTGCCAAGTTTGTTGATACCAATTTATTGTATTGAATTGGTTGAATTGACTGGATCCGCCACCCCGTGGTGTGGTCTGGTTTTTACAGCTGGTTTCAAATTTTGTGCAGCCATTTTATCCTGTTATTTCCGGGGTTGGTGGTTGTGTCTGTTTTACTTCAACGGAGAGTTTGATCCTGGCTCAGGATGAACGCTGGCGGCGTGCTTAACACATGCAAGTCGAACGATGATGCCAGCTTGCTGGTGGATTAGTGGCGAACGGGTGAGTAACACGTGAGTAACCTGCCCTTAACTCTGGGATAAGCCTGGGAAACTGGGTCTAATACCGGATATGACTCCTCATCGCATGGTGGGGGGTGGAAAGCTTTATTGTGGTTTTGGATGGACTCGCGGCCTATCAGCTTGTTGGTGAGGTAATGGCTCACCAAGGCGACGACGGGTAGCCGGCCTGAGAGGGTGACCGGCCACACTGGGACTGAGACACGGCCCAGACTCCTACGGGAGGCAGCAGTGGGGAATATTGCACAATGGGCGAAAGCCTGATGCAGCGACGCCGCGTGAGGGATGACGGCCTTCGGGTTGTAAACCTCTTTCAGTAGGGAAGAAGCGAAAGTGACGGTACCTGCAGAAGAAGCGCCGGCTAACTACGTGCCAGCAGCCGCGGTAATACGTAGGGCGCAAGCGTTATCCGGAATTATTGGGCGTAAAGAGCTCGTAGGCGGTTTGTCGCGTCTGCCGTGAAAGTCCGGGGCTCAACTCCGGATCTGCGGTGGGTACGGGCAGACTAGAGTGATGTAGGGGAGACTGGAATTCCTGGTGTAGCGGTGAAATGCGCAGATATCAGGAGGAACACCGATGGCGAAGGCAGGTCTCTGGGCATTAACTGACGCTGAGGAGCGAAAGCATGGGGAGCGAACAGGATTAGATACCCTGGTAGTCCATGCCGTAAACGTTGGGCACTAGGTGTGGGGGACATTCCACGTTTTCCGCGCCGTAGCTAACGCATTAAGTGCCCCGCCTGGGGAGTACGGCCGCAAGGCTAAAACTCAAAGGAATTGACGGGGGCCCGCACAAGCGGCGGAGCATGCGGATTAATTCGATGCAACGCGAAGAACCTTACCAAGGCTTGACATGAACCGGAAATACCTGGAAACAGGTGCCCCGCTTGCGGTCGGTTTTACAGGTGGTGCATGGTTGTCGTCAGCTCGTGTCGTGAGATGTTGGGTTAAGTCCCGCAACGAGCGCAACCCTCGTTCTATGTTGCCAGCGCGTTATGGCGGGGACTCATAGGAGACTGCCGGGGTCAACTCGGAGGAAGGTGGGGACGACGTCAAATCATCATGCCCCTTATGTCTTGGGCTTCACGCATGCTACAATGGCCGGTACAAAGGGTTGCGATACTGTGAGGTGGAGCTAATCCCAAAAAGCCGGTCTCAGTTCGGATTGGGGTCTGCAACTCGACCCCATGAAGTCGGAGTCGCTAGTAATCGCAGATCAGCAACGCTGCGGTGAATACGTTCCCGGGCCTTGTACACACCGCCCGTCAAGTCACGAAAGTTGGTAACACCCGAAGCCGGTGGCCTAACCCCTTGTGGGAGGGAGCTGTCGAAGGTGGGACTGGCGATTGGGACTAAGTCGTAACAAGGTAGCCGTACCGGAAGGTGCGGCTGGATCACCTCCTTTCTAAGGAGCACCTACAGATTGTTCATGCCATGTATGTGGTGTGGGGGTTTGTCAGGAGTATATGCCCGTTGCGCAGACGTTTGTTCTGCGGCGGGTGCTCAAGGGTGGAATATCAACGAATAGCGGCCGCTTGTTTCTTTCCTTGCCCAGTACGGATTCCCTCTTGGGGGTGTCCTGGAACGGTGTGGGTTGGGGGTGGGTGGTTTAGTGTTTGGCACACTGTTGGGTCCTGAGGCAACAGGGCCGGGGGATGGGGTTGCAGCTTACGGGTTGCGGTGTCGTCTGTCGGGTTTGTTTGTTTCTGGTTTCCTGGCTGCATCGATCACACGGTTGACCCTTTTGGGGTTGTGTGTGGGGTGTGTGGTACGGGGTTGTTGTTTGAGAACTACATAGTGGACGCGAGCATCTTTTATAAGAAGCAATTTCCAAGAATTATGAACCTGGATCTGTCCGCACTCTTTTGGGGTGTGGGTGGTTTTCATGGTTCTCTCGAAAATTAGCGTTTTTGATCTTTTGTGGTCAAGTTTTTAAGAGCACACGGTGGATGCCTTGGCATTAGGAGCCGAAGAAGGACGTAGGAATCTGCGATAAGCCTGGGGGAGTCGATAACCGGACTGTGATCCCAGGGTGTCCGAATGGGGAAACCCCGCCAGGGGCGCGAGCTGCCTGGTGACCCGCATCTGAACACATAGGGTGCGTGGAGGGAACGCGGGGAAGTGAAACATCTCAGTACCCGCAGGAAGAGAAAACAATAGTGATTCCGTCAGTAGTGGCGAGCGAACGCGGATCAGGCTAAACCGTTCCATGTGTGATAGCCGGCGGGCGTTGCATGGTCGGGGTTGTGGGACTTTCCATACCAGTTCTGCCGGACTGGTGAGGTGTGATGTGCAGGCATAGGTGAACGGTCTTGAAAGGCCGGCCAGAGAGGGTGTGAGCCCCGTAACCGAAATGTTTTGTGCCGCCTGGAGAGTATCCCAAGTAGCACGGGGCCCGAGAAATCCCGTGTGAATCTGTCAGGACCACCTGATAAGCCTAAATACTCCCTAATGACCGATAGCGGACCAGTACCGTGAGGGAAAGGTGAAAAGTACCCCGGGAGGGGAGTGAAACAGTACCTGAAACCGTGTGCTTACAATCCGTCGGAGCAACCTTGTAGTTGTGACGGCGTGCCTTTTGAAGAATGAGCCTGCGAGTTAGTGTTACGTCGCGAGGTTAACCCGTGTGGGGAAGCCGTAGCGAAAGCGAGTCTGAATAGGGCGTTGCAGTGGCGTGATCTAGACCCGAAGCGAAGTGATCTACCCATGGCCAGGTTGAAGCGACGGTAAGACGTCGTGGAGGACCGAACCCACTTCAGTTGAAAATGGAGGGGATGAGCTGTGGGTAGGGGTGAAAGGCCAATCAAACTTCGTGATAGCTGGTTCTCCCCGAAATGCATTTAGGTGCAGCGTTGCGTGTTTCTTGCTGGAGGTAGAGCTACTGGATGGCTAATGGGCCCTACAAGGTTACTGACGTCAGCCAAACTCCGAATGCCGGTAAGTGAGAGCGCAGCAGTGAGACTGTGGGGGATAAGCTTCATAGTCGAGAGGGAAACAGCCCAGACCACCAACTAAGGCCCCTAAGCGTGTGCTAAGTGGGAAAGGATGTGGAGTTGCGAAGACAACCAGGAGGTTGGCTTAGAAGCAGCCATCCTTAAAAGAGTGCGTAATAGCTCACTGGTCAAGTGATTCCGCGCCGACAATGTAGCGGGGCTCAAGTACACCGCCGAAGTTGTGGATTTCAGATATTAGCTAAGCCGCCCCTTGTGGGTTGGTTCAGGCGTCTGGAGTGGTAGGGGAGCGTCGTGTGGGCAGTGAAGTCGCGGTGTAAACCAGCGGTGGAGCCTACACGAGTGAGAATGCAGGCATGAGTAGCGAAAGACGGGTGAGAAACCCGTCCGCCGAATGATCAAGGGTTCCAGGGTCAAGCTAATCTGCCCTGGGTAAGTCGGGACCTAAGGCGAGGCCGACAGGCGTAGTCGATGGACAACGGGTTGATATTCCCGTACCGGCGAAAAACCGTCCATGTTGAACAGGGGATACTAACCGCCCGATACCTGCCCGCCCACCCTTCGGGGTGATGTGGGTTTTGGTGGAGCGCGGGACCTGATCCTGGGAGGCAAGCGTATTAACAGGTGTGACGCAGGAAGGTAGCCAAGCCGGGCGATGGTTGTCCCGGTCTAAGGATGTAGGGCGAACGGTAGGCAAATCCGCCGTTCATGATGCCTGAGATCTGATGGGACCCCCTCACGGGGGGATTTGGTGATCCTATGCTGCCGAGAAAAGCATCGACGCGAGGTTTTAGCCGCCCGTACCCCAAACCGACACAGGTGATCAGGTAGAGAATACTAAGGCGATCGAGAGAATTATGGTTAAGGAACTCGGCAAAATGCCCCCGTAACTTCGGGAGAAGGGGGGCCCCAACCTTGAACACCACTTGCTGGTGGGAGGGGATCGGGGCCGCAGAGACCAGGGGGAAGCGACTGTTTACTAAAAACACAGGTCCGTGCGAAGTCGCAAGACGATGTATACGGACTGACTCCTGCCCGGTGCTGGAAGGTTAAGAGGACCGGTTAGCCTTACGGCGAAGCTGAGAATTCAAGCCCCAGTAAACGGCGGTGGTAACTATAACCATCCTAAGGTAGCGAAATTCCTTGTCGGGTAAGTTCCGACCTGCACGAATGGAGTAACGACTTCCCCGCTGTCTCAACCATAAACTCGGCGAAATTGCAGTACGAGTAAAGATGCTCGTTACGCGCAGCAGGACGGAAAGACCCCGAGACCTTTACTATAGTTTGGTATTGGTGTTCGGAGTGGCTTGTGTAGGATAGGTGGGAGACGTTGAAGCCCGGACGCCAGTTCGGGTGGAGTCATCGTTGAAATACCACTCTGGTCACTTTGGACATCTAACTTCGGCCCGTAATCCGGGTCAGGGACAGTGCCTGATGGGTAGTTTAACTGGGGCGGTTGCCTCCTAAAAAGTAACGGAGGCGCCCAAAGGTTCCCTCAGCCTGGTTGGCAATCAGGTGTCGAGTGTAAGTGCACAAGGGAGCTTGACTGTGAGAGAGACATCTCGAGCAGGGACGAAAGTCGGGACTAGTGATCCGGCGGTACATTGTGGAATGGCCGTCGCTCAACGGATAAAAGGTACCTCGGGGATAACAGGCTGATCTTGCCCAAGAGTCCATATCGACGGCATGGTTTGGCACCTCGATGTCGGCTCGTCGCATCCTGGGGCTGGAGTAGGTCCCAAGGGTTGGGCTGTTCGCCCATTAAAGCGGTACGCGAGCTGGGTTTAGAACGTCGTGAGACAGTTCGGTCCCTATCCGCTGCGCGCGCAGGAAATTTGAGAAGGGCTGTCCTTAGTACGAGAGGACCGGGACGGACGAACCTCTGGTGTGTCAGTTGTACTGCCAAGTGCACCGCTGATTAGCTACGTTCGGATGGGATAACCGCTGAAAGCATCTAAGCGGGAAGCTCGCTTCGAGATGAGATTTCCATACACCTTGTGTGTGAGAGGCCCCCAGCCAGACCACTGGGTTGATAGGCCGGATGTGGAAGCGAGGACTAACGACTCGTGAAGCTGACCGGTACTAATAGGCCGATAACTTACACCACACACCACCCTGCAACCTATTCAAAAGAGTTCACACCAACGGGTGGTAAAAAGATAACAAGACTGCTTGCGTCCACTATGTGGTTCCCAAACAACAAACCCGACACGGGCACGTTGCAGGGAACAAAAAACACAACACAATAACAACACCACACCTGCAACCAAAAGTTGCAGAAAGCATGTTGTAACCAGATTTCCCACACACCCCCTTTCGGGTGTGACGGGTCGAAGGGTTACGGCGGTCATAGCGTGGGGGAAACGCCCGGTCCCATTCCGAACCCGGAAGCTAAGACCCACAGCGCCGATGGTACTGCACCCGGGAGGGTGTGGGAGAGTAGGT